>NZ_CP167999.1:0-46009 GCF_041519315.1 Xanthomonas axonopodis pv. maculifoliigardeniae
GCCAGTAAAAGCGGGTTCGCAGTGGGTGGTGATCGGAGATAGCGGCGACGGCGTTGGATCGTCATTGCTGAAGGCGCGTTTGTCTCATAGGCCGCGTGTGAAGCGTCTCCCGTAGGGGCTATGCCCCTACACCCCGGCATGCGTGCGCTGTCCACATATCCAGGGTCTGCGAAGGGGTCTTATCCGGCACCCGCAGCGAGACGGTGGGTATGTGGGCAGTCGAAAGTGATTGTCGCGGTCGGCAGACGCGGCATCGACGCCTGATCTGCGTGCTTAAGGTGACGACATTGGGTCGAGCCTGGTCGGCCTGTTTGTCATCAATCTGGCGTGCGTCTTGTTAAATTCTCGTTGCGCTGCAACATTTTGACCATTTGGAAAATATTGCACGCCGTCACGTACGGTTGATGACAAAAGCGCCAAAACCATTAACGTGATGTCACCAATCTAGTACACTGCGGCTAGCACAGTTGGGCTAGTTGACTCGTTGTTTCTGCCTCGTTCGCAGTCTGCATCTGACTGTGCTGGTCGCCGCTGGAAGTGGATTTGGACCTACCGAAAGGGATTGAAGCCCGAAGGGCCGAAACCGGCGCAGACGGGTTCGGTTCACGAAAGCCCGTCCACCGGCGCAGCCGGTGGTGAGCCAACCCGCTCGTAACCTGGCCTCGGCCCGGAACCGCGACGATGTAACACGATTACCAAAATGTAGCGTTTTGGTATTAGAATAGGAACAACTATCGATGACAGACAAAGACGGCGAACGACGCATGAAACGACAGCCCTGTAGTCCTTCTAACTCTGTACTGGAAGGCGACCTAGAGCTGGCCGCTCAATACAACATCATCGACGAACTGAAGGTGTTGGAGACTGATTTGGGGTTCTACGTCGTGGCCCTGTTCAAGGATAAAGTTAATTTTCTTGAGAAGCATAAAAGCAAGGGTTTGCCAGAGTGGTTCTATATCCTTTCCCAGCTGCTCGCTGAGCCTGGAAAGGAATGGTATTTGACGACACGTCGCGATCGTGAAAGTCCAAGGTTGTTCAAGGACTTGAAGCGATTGAACGAGTACCTTCAGGAGAAAGATCCACGCGATGGCTTCGTGCTGATCCGCAATCAGGATTTGCCGGGCACTCCGAAGACGAAGGTGGGTCGCGCAGCACTGCCATTGGCGGCGAAACGGGCCAAAATCGAGACCACCGTTATATAAGTGTCTTGACCAATATATGCTATTATGGTCTCCACACACTGAAACGGAGGCCGTATGATCCTGGAGTTTATGCAACTCGCGCAGCAATGCGCCCCCACTGTTGCGCCGCAGACCATGGCTGCGTTAGTGCAAGTGGAATCGGGTTTTAACCCGTACGCGATCGGCGTTGTTGACGGTCGCCTGGCGCGGCAGCCGTCTAACCTCGAAGAGGCCGTCGCAACTGCGCAGCAGTTGGAGGCGGGCGGCTGGAATTTCTCGCTGGGCATCGCCCAGGTCAATCGGCACAACCTCCCGAAATACAAGCTGACGTATGCGCAGGCCTTTGATGCCTGCGCGAATTTGCGCGCAGGATCGAAGATCCTGGAAGAGTGTTATACGCGTGCGTCCGTCAAGCTTGCTGGCACTGCTCAAAACCCGCTCCATGCGGCGTTTTCTTGTTACTACTCCGGCAACTTCTCGCGTGGCTTCAAGGCCGACAAAGCCGGCCAGCCAAGCTATGTGCAGAAGGTGTTGGCAAGCGCTGGCGTATCGCCCAAGGCGATACCAGTTGTCCCGGCCGTGGGCGGTCATACTTCGCCGACGGCACGTGTGCCGGCGGCGACCGCACCCACACCGCAAGACGACGCGACGGCGGCCGTACCACTGACGGCACAAGCGCCGCGCGTGCCGGAAGAGCCTGCCGACCATGCGTCCGTGATGGTCAACCTCGACCCACCTGCGCGCGCGGCGTCAGCACCAGCACCAGCGCCGACCGCGCCTGCGCTGGTGGATTCACCTGTGAAGCTTGGAACGCAATCGACGGCGGATGATGCCGCCACGGCGAAGACGGACACCGAAGATCTGTCCGTCTTCTGACCTTTGACCTGACACGAGACACAGTATGAAACTCATGGTGGTGGAGAGTCCGAACAAGATCGCGAGTATCCAGGGCTATCTTGGCGACGACTGGAAGGTGGTGGCGAGCGTTGGTCACATCCGTGACCTGCCGCAACGCGAGTTCGGGGTGAGGAAGCCCGATTTCGCGTTGCAATACGAGTACATTCCGCCGGCTAAGGTCGGCGACCGCACATTTCCGGGCGGCGAGCAACGCGTGGCCCGGATCAGGAAGGAGGCCGCTAACGCCGATGGCGTGTACTTAGCGACCGATCCGGACCGTGAAGGGGAGGCGATTGCCTGGCACCTCAAGGAAGCGCTCAACCTCGGCGAGGATGACTACGAGCGCGTGACGTTTACTGAGATCACGCCAAAGGCGATCCAGGCTGCAATCCGCGACGCGCGTCGCATCAACATGAACTTGGTGCGTGCACAGGAAGGCCGGCGCGCCCTCGATCGGTTCGTGGGCTACATGGTGTCGCCGCTGCTGTCTGACATGCTCGGGATGAACCTGTCGGCAGGACGCGTGCAGAGCGTTGCAGTTCGGTTGGTCGTGGATCTGGAGCGGCGCATTGCGGCGTTCCGCTCAACCGCGCATTTCGGCGCGGCCGTGTCCTTCGACAATGGTGCCGGCGGCAAGTGGACGGCGCAGTGGGACACGAAGCCGTACGTCAGTGAGGAAGAGCCGTACGTGCTGGATGAGGCACTGGCTGCGAAGGCATCGCAGTCGCGGCACTTTGAGGTCTTGGAGTCGAAGACGGAAGCGAAGACCGAGCGGCCACCGTCACCGCTTTCAACGCTTGGAATGCTGCGCGCTGCCAGCGTGGTCTTGAAGATGGATTCTGACGCGACGACGAAGGCGGCGCAAAAGCTCTTTGAAGCAGGCCATATCACCTACATCCGGACGGACAGTGTGAACCTGAGCGACGACGCAGCCGACAAGGTGCGTAGTTATGCTGTTGCTCAAGGGCTGGCGATCGCGCCGAGTGTCCGGAAATGGCGAGAAAAGAAGAGCGCGCAAGGCGGACACGCTGACGCAGTTCGGCCGACGCATATGGAGCTGGAAGATGCCGGCACGGACGATGCACAGCGGGCGCTTTATCGGCTGATCCACTTGCGCACGCTGGTGTCGCAACTTCCTGACGCTGAGTACAGCGTCAACACTGTGCGCCTGCGCGCAACGGAGCGCGATGGCTTTGAATATGTGGCACGTGGCAGAACCATGACCGTGCCCGGCTGGCGTGGTCTGCTGCGGACGGATGCAGTCGCTGAGGATGATGAGGACGGCAGCAACGAAGGTGCCGACGGTCAGGTGCCACGGTTGGCAGTCGGCAGCGAAGCACGCGCAATCAGCGGCGAGTTGCTGAAAAAGAAGACCGAACCGCCGCGCCGGTACACCGAGTCCAGCTTGCTTAAAAAGCTGGAAGATGAGGGCATTGGCCGCCCTGCGACATTCGCCTCGATCATGAAGAACATCATGAGCCGCGCATATGTGGCCTACGACAAGAAGCACCTGGTGCCAACGGGAGTTGGCGAGCTGCTGGTCGATAACTTGCTGCGGGCGAACTTCGCGTTCATGGAACTAGGCTTTACCCGCGATTTGGAAGTTCAGCTGGATACCATCGCCGATGGCGAGGCGAGCTATTTTGATGTGGTGGAGCCGGCTTATACGCAGCTCAACCAGGAGCTGGTGAGGATTGCCACGAGTGGCGATTTCACCCCGCGCTTCAAGTGCCCGAAGTGTGGCACTGGCATGCGCCGCTATGCCAAGGCCGGACGGCCGCCGTTCTGGCGCTGCACGGATACAGCGGATGAAGACGGCACCGTGTGCGGTCATTA
Organism: Xanthomonas axonopodis pv. maculifoliigardeniae; assembly: GCF_041519315.1. Lineage (NCBI taxonomy): Bacteria > Pseudomonadati > Pseudomonadota > Gammaproteobacteria > Lysobacterales > Lysobacteraceae > Xanthomonas > Xanthomonas axonopodis. The sequence continues at coordinate 3,915 of NZ_CP167999.1, forward strand.
CATGGACGACGACAAGGGCAAGCCCGTCGAGCGCGCGTCGCACCCTTGCCCGAAGTGCGGGCAAACGCTGCGACGTTTCAAGCGCAAGACGGGTGGCGGGTTGGTGTGGGTGTGTCCGTCTGAGACCTGCGAAACCTTCCTGGATGATGTCGGCGGAAAGCCGATCGGCATCCATACTTGCCCGAAGTGCACTGCGCCGCTGCGGCGCTACCAGAAGCGGGACAGCGAGACCGGCAAGCCCAAGGGCGGGCATGGGTGGTTCTGCACGGTCGAGACCTGCAAGACCTTCATGGATGACGACAACGGCAAGCCGCTGGCGATCAAGACTGCGCCGTGCCCGAAGTGCGGCAAGCCGATGTACCGCCGCAAGGGCGACTACGGCTGGTGGTGGGGCTGTAGCGGCTTCCGGGACGGCTGCAAGACAATCATGGACGACGACAAGGGAAAGCCCGTTCCGAAGGGGTCCGGCGCGGCCAAGGGCGCTACGAAGGGCGCATCTGCACCCAAGCGCAAGCCGACGGCGAAGCCCAAGGCCAAGCGAAGTTAGGCCTGGCAAGTGATTTTTCGCATACCAAAACGCTACATTTTGGTATGCGTTGGGGTATAATTTGGGTGCCTGACAAGGTGCCCGTGGGGGTGAGACGATGCACTGAAGGGGCGCGTGCCAAGCACTAGCGGGAATGCCAGCGGGAATACCGCAACACATCACATTTTTAAATAAGGACTGGAAAATGAACAAGCTTTCTTTCGTCGGCACGAAGCTGCCGGCTCGTACCGCCCTGCTGCTGGTGGCGGCCGTTGTGGCCGTTGCTGTTGCGGGACCAGCTGCCGCCGAAGGCCTGGATAAGGTCAACGAGGGCATGGAGAACGTGCTGAGCCTGTTGCGCGGTGTATCGATCACAGTCGTGACGGCTGCCATCATCTGGTCGGGTTACAAGATGGCATTCGCAAGCGCACGCTTCATGGATGTGCTTCCGGTGCTGGGCGGTGGCTTGATGGTTGGCGCAGCCGCAGAAGTCGCCGCGTTCTTGATCAAGTAACGGGGGCCGACGATGACGATGGAAACGCAAACCACGGACCCGCGTCGAGCCGCTTACACGGGTGATCCTCTCTTTAAAGGATGCACGCGACCGGCAATGGTCATGGGTGTGCCTGTTGTGCCCTTCGTCATTGTCGGCGGCGGCTTGATCCTGTTGTCGGTGTGGACCTCGGTCCTCTGCGTCGTACTCGTGCCCATCGCCATCATGGTGATGCGGCACATCACGCGGTCGGATGACCAGCAATTCCGACTGCTCGGGCTGAAGATGCAATTTCGCCTGATCAACTACAACCGCAACGGCGGCTTCTGGCGGTCCTCCGCCTGGAGTCCGGTCGCGTTTAAAAAGCGCAAGTGAGGCCCGATGAACGCACAGGCTAGATATCAGCAACAGTTGAACGGCGAACGCTCCATTTCGCCGTTCATTCCTTACAGCAGCCACGTATCGGCTGACACGATCATCACGCTGGAGGGCGACTACGTTCGTACTTGGCGGCTTGCCGGGTTAGCTTGGGAGACAGCTAACCCCGGCGAGCTTTTGCAACGCAAGGAAGAGCTGAACACGCTGTTTCGGTCGATCGCGACTGAGCACGTGGCCTTGTGGACGCACAATGTGCGTCGCAAGACCACGGATCAATTGACCTCGCATTTCGAGAACGACTTCTGCCGTCAGCTCGATGAGAAGTATTACGCGTCATTTGCTGGCTATCGGATGATGGCGAATGAGCTGTACTTCACCTTGATCTATCGACCGACGCCTTCGCGTGTAGGCAAGCTGTTCTCGAAAGCCACGCGGCGCAGCTATGACGACATCCTGGACGACCAGCGCAAGGCGCTGCGTCGGCTTGATGAGCTGGCCTCGCAGGTTGAGGCCAGCATGCGGCGCTATGGCGGCGATGAACGACGTGGCCTTGAGGTGCTTAGCACCTACCAAAAGGGCGGCGTCCTCCATTCGCAACAGCTGTCGTTTTATAACTTCCTGCTGACAGGCGAGTGGCAAGAGGTTCGTGTGCCAAAGGCACCGTTGAACGAATACCTGGGCACCGCGTGGGTGTTCGCTGGTGCGGAGACCATCGAGATCCGCACAGCAACCACGACGCGCTTTGCTCGCTGCATCGACTTCAAGGACTACGCGGATCACACACAGCCCGGAATCCTGAACATGCTCATGTATAAGGACTTCGAGTATGTGGTCACGCAGTCCTTCAGTTTTATGCCTAAGCGCGATGGCAAGGACTTCCTGGTCCGTCAGCAGAAGCGACTGCAAAATACCGAAGACGGTAGCGTGGGTCAGCTCAAGCAGATGGAAGAAGCCATCGGCGGACTCATCAACGGCGATTTCGCCATGGGCGAGTACCATTTCACGATGATGGTGTTCGGCGAAGACATGGAAGCTGTGCGCACCAACACCACTGAGGCAATGACCACATTGCAGAATGAGGGGTTTTTAGCGGCGCTGGTCAATACCGCGACGGACGCGGCGTTCTATGCGCAGTTGCCCTGCAATTTTCGCTTTCGCCCACGCATTGCAGGCCTTACCTCGCAGAATTTCGCGGGCTTGTCGGGTTTTCACAATTTCCGCACTGGTAAGCGCGATGGCAATCCGTGGGGCCAGGCGCTGACGTTGCTCAAGACACCATCAGGTCAACCGGCTTACCTCAACTTTCATTTCTCCAAGGGTGATGAAGACAACTACGATCAGAAACTCTTAGGCAACACGCGTGTCATCGGGCAGTCCGGCTCAGGCAAGACGGTGTTGCTGAATTTCTGCCTGTGCCAGGCGCAAAAGTATAAGCACAACGCGCCGATGGGCCTCTGCTTCGTTTTCTTCGATAAGGATCAGGGTGCGAAAGCGACGATCCTTGCAAGTGGCGGTAAGTACCTGGCAGTTCGCAATGGTCAGCAGACCGGGTTCAATCCATTCCAGATGGAACCGACTGAAGCGAACGTTCTGTTTCTTCAGCGTCTGGTCCGGACGCTTGTGACCGGCGATGGTAATCGCGTCACAACAGAAGACGAACGCCGCATCGAGCATGCCGTGCGCACGGTCATGCTCACGCGCATGCCTCTACATCTTCGTCGCTTGTCCACGGTGCTTCAGAACATCACTGAAGGTGCGGACAAGGAAGACCGTGAGAACAGTGTCGCAAAGCGACTTGCGAAGTGGTGCGCAGACGACGGGCACGGCAAGGTGGGTTCGTTGGCTTGGGTGCTCGATTGCGATCGCGATCAGGTCGATTTCACCACTCACACGACCTACGGGTTCGATGGAACTGATTTCCTGGACAACCAGGACGTTCGCACGCCGATTTCAATGTATCTGCTGCATCGCATGGAGTCTGTCATCGACGGGCGGCGTTTCATCTACTGGATGGACGAGGCCTGGAAGTGGGTGGACGACGAGGCCTTCAGCGATTTCGCTGGCAACAAGCAACTGACCATCCGCAAGCAAAACGGCCTCGGCGTGTTTGCCACACAGATGCCGAGCAGCTTGCTCAAGTCCAAGATCGCCTCGCAGCTCGTGCAACAGGTCGCGACTGAAATCTATCTCCCGAACCCGAAGGCCGACTTTCACGAGTACGTGGACGGCTTCAAGGTAACGGAAGAGGAATACCACATCATCAGGGCGATGGGCGAGGAAAGCCGTTTGATGATTGTCAAGCAGGGACACCAGTCGATGATTTGCCGGCTCGACCTGGCGGGTATGAGCGACGAGCTGGCAATCTTGTCCGGTAGTTCGGACAACAACGAGCTGCTGGATGAGATCATTGCCGAAATTGGCGATGATCCCAGCCAATGGCTTCCTGTGTTCCACGAGCGCCGCAAGGCCCGCGTGGCGGCTTCTAAGAAAACCAACTGAGAGGTAGCAACATGAAGAAGTTGACATTGAGCCTGGTTGCCGCGCTTGCCCTATCGGGTTCCGCGTTCGCCGGGGTGCCCGTTTCCGTCGTTGCCGACGTTCCGTCTGTCCTCAACCAGATCGAGACGATGGCGAAGTGGAAGGCACAGTACGACCAGATGGTCAGCCAGATCGACCAGATGAAGCAGCAGAAAGAAGCGATGACCGGCTCGCGGGCGCTGGGCAAGATTTTCAACGACCCTGCCTTGCGGGACTACCTGCCCAAGGATTGGCAGAACGTCTACGACTCTGTGCGCAAGGGCGGCTATGACGGCCTGAGCGGTAAGGCCGCCAGTGTCTACACGGATAACCGTGTCTTTGACGCCTGCAAGCATATTCTCGGCGAAGCGCACCGTCGCGCGTGCGAAGCAGCAGCGGTCAAGCCTGCGCAGGACAAGGCGTTCGCGAGCGACGCCTATGACGCCGCTAAGTCGCGATTGGGTCAGATCGATTCCCTCATGAGCGAGATCAACAAGACCCAAGATCCGAAGGCCATTGCGGAGTTGCAGGGCCGTATCGCAACTGAGCAAGCGATGATTGCCAACGAGCAAACCAAGCTTCAATTGTTCTCGATGATGGCGCAGGCTGACGAAAAGCTTCAGCAGCAGCGTCAGCATGAAATCAATGCCCAGCAGCTCGCACGACGCGGCCATCTGGATCTTCAGCCTGTGACATTCGAATAACCACCACGAGGGACCAGCCGACGCAGTTTGGCTGGTCCCTGAGAGGACAATCTATGAAGCGTCTTGCACATATCACTATGGTGGCCGTCCTGGTCGTTCTGACCGGCTGTAATGAGGACAAGCCGGCTCAGACGGTCGATTGGTACAAGGAGCGCGCAACCGAGCGTGCGGGCGTGCTGGCAGACTGCCGTGCGAATGCCGGCCAGGTCGGCGCGTCGGCCAATTGCATCAATGCGGAGAAGGCCGACGCACAATTGGAGACAGCGAAACGCGGTCACTTGCAGCTCGACGCTGGTGAGTTTGCCAAGACGCTCAAGGAGAAGAAGTAATGGAAATGATGCTGTTTCAGTTCATTGGCGAGTCGATCAACAATGCGCTGGATGGCTATGCCACGACGGTGGCATCCAGCGTCATATCGACCATCACGGCGACGGCTGTTCTTGGCGGAGCGCTGTACTACGCAGTGATGGGCTTGTTGATGGCGGTCGGCCGTGTGGATGGGCCGTTCTCCCAGCTCATCATGTCGTTGATCAAGTTCGCCCTTGTAGGTGCGATTGCGCTCAATGTCGGTACGTATGGGAGCTTCGTCATCGACTCGGTGCGCGGCATGGAAACAGGTCTTGCAGATGCCTTTTCGGGCAATGCCGGCGCTAACTCCGCCACGATCTATCAGACGATCGACAAGGCAGTGCAGGATGGATGGGACATCTCCGCAGTCCTGTATGAGCGGGGCAACAATCGTGGGTGGAGCGAAATGCTCCTGGGTCTGTCTGAGATCGCGCTGGGAATGATCGTCGCATTAGCGACGATGGTGATCGCGGTGCCAGCGGGGGCAATGATTATCGGCACGCATGCGATGATTTCTCTGCTGCTAGGAATTGGGCCGCTGTTCGTGCTGGCAATAGGCTGGGGGCCGACGAAGGGTTTCTTCGATCGGTGGTTCGGCCAGGTCTTGACCGGCGTTATGCAGGTCGCACTTGTGTCGGCTGTGCTTGCAATCGCGGTGAGGCTGTTCACCTTCCTGGTGTCCAAGATCGACGTGGATTCGGCAACACAGAGCACTCTCTATGCCGTCCTTTCTGTTTTCGTGCTGACGCTGGTGATGCTGTATTTGATGTATCGCGCCTACGAAGTAGGCGGGCAACTAGGCGGCGGCATGTCGGCCGGCGCAATCACGCTTGGAGCAATTGCGGCGCGGTCTGCTGGCATCGCTGGTGCACCGGGTGCTGTCGGGCGTGCGATCGGCGGCATGGTCAATCCGGTTAGCACTCGCCGGGATCTTGAGTCTGGAATGATGGTGTCGGCTGGACGGCTGAACCACATGACTGCTGGCAATACGATGTGGAACCCGTCGTATCGTCAGCATGTGCTTGAGAACGTCGGCAAGAATTGGGGCCGTGCGCGCGGCGGCTCTGTTAGCAACTAAACCACTATCCGCCCACGGCATGACTGCTTTGGGCGGCATTTTTTTGCCTTATGAAAACCAAGATGGCTAATCTTGGTTTTTTCGATGATATAATCTGGTACCGCCCAGCATTTCAGGATCAATCATTATGAAACAGCGCATTACCGTTCTTGCCGTCCTTGCCCTGTTGGCGGGTTGTGCAAGCCATTCGGCCGTAGTCCCGGCGCTGGATGGTCGGGCACGCGTGCCGGTGAACAAGCAGGTTCCGGCACAGCCACCTCTGGCGCAGCCCGCCACCAGTTCGGAAGGGGAATAATCATGTTTGGACGCGATAAGCGGCAACAGCAGGGAGCGACACCGCCTGGAAAGGATTCCGAGCCTGGTTCGGCGCACTTCAACGAGTCCATGAATTGGGAAGCATCGCGGGGCGCGGCACTCGAAAGGTCGGAACGGCGTGCATGGCGCGTGGCAGGCGCTTTCGGGCTTGGCTTTGTTCTCGCGGCGACGGCGATTGTCGTCATGGCACCTCTGAAGGAAACGGTGCCATACGTCATCCGCGTGGATAACGCGACAGGTGTTCCGGATCTCGTCACCGCGATGAGTGAAAAGGACATCGGCTACGACGAAGCGATGGACCGCTATTGGCTCGCACAGTACGTGCGGGCGCGCGAGACATACGATTGGTACACGCTTCAGAAGGACTACGACACGGTTGGCTTACTGTCCTCGGCCAACGTTGCGAAGGCGTATGGCGAGCTGTTTACCGGCGACGGTGCCCTGGACAAGACGTTAGGCTCGCAGGTGCGGCGGACGGTGGAAATCGTCAGCGTCGTGCCCAATGGCAGCGGAATTGGCACTGTTCGGTTCATCAAAACGGAACGACGGGCCGACGATACAGGTCAAGGTACAGTCACCCGCCATATCGCGACGATTGGCTACAAGTACCGCAACCCGTCGGTGCTGCGTGAGTCATCGCGCCTGACCAACCCGCTTGCATTCCAAGTGACGAGCTATCGCGCCGATCCGGAACTGACGACGGGGGCGACACGATGAAGCGCCTATCTCTGGCTTTGGCATGCTTGCTGGCCACCGCACCGGCTTTCGCTGTTGATGTGCCTTCCAGCTCGCGTTTCGACAACCGCATCCAGTACGTGAACTACAACGTCGGCGACGTGGTGCTGGTAAGAGCGCTTCCGGGCCTGGCCGTGCGTATCGTGTTTGCACCGGGCGAGAACATCATCGATGTAGGCACTGGTTTCTCGCAAGGCTGGGAGTTCCGCAGGAGCGGCAACATCCTCATGCTGAAGCCGAAATCCGTCAAAGCTGGCGGGAGCGGTAGCGACAGTCAGGTGATGGCACCTGAAGCCGGTAAGTGGAACACGAACCTCATGGTGACGACAGACAAGCGGCTCTATGACTTCGACCTACAGCTTTTGCCAGGCAGCAACGAGGGCGCGCCTCCACGCGATCAACGCGTGGCATATCGGGTTGAATTTCGGTATCCGGCGGAGGCTCGCGCCAAGCAAGCTGACGAAGCACGCAAGCGCATCGCTGATGCGCGTTTGGCGGCGAAGCCTTCGCCGGTCAACTGGAACTACTCGATGCAAGTTGGCGATGACTCGGGAGCGATTGCGCCGGCACTCGCCTATGACGACGGCCGCTTCACTTATCTGCGCTTCCCGAACAATCGCGATTTCCCAACCGCATTCCTTGTCGCGGGAGACAAATCGGAAAGCATCGTCAACAGCCATGTCGATCCGAGCGCACCTGACATCCTGGTGCTGCATAGGGTCGCCCGTGAAATGGTCCTGCGCCTGGGTACAGCGGTCGTGGGTATCTACAACGATTCTTACAATCCGGATGGCGTGCCCACTGCGACCGGAACGACCGTTCCAGGCGTCCAACGGGTCATCAAGTCTGGCGAGGTGAAGTGATGAACGAACCGAATACTCAACCCGATCTAGCTCCGCTACCAGGCGAGCGCGGAATGCCGGGCGTCAATGACAAGCGTCGTACGGGCGGCGCGAAGGTGGTGTTCGTTATCATCATCATCATGATTTTTCTCGGCCTGGTCGCGCTGGCTGTTTTGAAGCTCACGCGGCCTAAAGCGACAACGGCAGAGAAGAAAGTTTCGGTCGAGACACCGGCACTGCCGGCAAGAACCTTCACTGCGCCGCCGGCACCACCGGCACCAGTCGCGCCGCCGGCTCCCCCGGAAGTTATTCCGACGGTCCCCGGCGTCGCCGGGACTCCACCATCTGTGCCAGGTGGGCGCGACGGAGAGGAGGTCAGGCCGATCGCCGTGCTGGACAAGTCCGCCTCGTCGTTGATGGTGGACGGCGGTGACGCCGGCAATGGTTCTGAGTCAGCCTCCACATCGGCCGCGCTCGGGTCTGCGGGAGCGAGCGCGAAGGGTGACGGCGGCGGGCCTCTCGCGGGCATGCTGAGCGGCACGCAGACGGACACCCGCAAGGCCGCCATGCTTGGCAACCGGAACTTCATTTTGGCGAAGGGCAGTTTCATCGACTGCGCGTTGCAAACCCGGTTGGATTCGACCGTGCCCGGCATGACGGCTTGCGTCGTTACGCGCAACATTTTCAGTGACAACGGTAAGGTCTTGCTTATCGAGCGCGGCTCTACGGTCACGGGCGAGTATCAGTCCAACATGCGGCAAGGCATGTCGCGGATCTATGTGCTTTGGACGCGGGTAAAAACGCCTAATGGCGTCGTTGTCAATCTGGATTCGCCAGGAGCCGATCCGCTCGGCGGTGCAGGCCTTCCAGGCTATGTCGATAACCACTTCTGGAAGCGCTTTGGCGGCGCGTTGATGTTGAGCCTGGTGGACGACATGGCCCGCTATGCAACGCAAAGCAGCGGTGGGAACGGCGATCAGTTCAACTTCAATTCCACGGGCGACGCGACAACCAACATGGCAACGGAAGCGTTGAAAAACACCATCAACATTCCGCCTACGCTGTACAAAAATCAGGGCGAGCAAGTGGGGATCTACATTGCTCGCGATCTCGACTTTTCGAGCGTCTACGATGTCCAGGCCCGCTAACGTCATGGAAGGAGCAAGCTTCTCGCGCGCATCGTCCGTCATCCATCTCATGGAGCCGCTATCAGAATGGATGAAGGACAAGACCATCACAGAGATCTGCGTCAATAGACCCGGCGAAGTGTTCGTAGAACGCGAAAGCCGTTGGGAGCGGCATGATGCTCCTGACCTCAACTACGCCCATCTAGAGTCACTTGGCACGGCCATCGCACGATATGGCAATGACCGCCTGGACGATTCAAAACCGATCCTTTCAGGCATCCTGCCAGCCGGCGAGCGGGTTCAGATCGTGCGTCCAGACGCATGCGAACACGGCACGTATTCGTACACGATCCGCAAGCCGTCGTTCAGCCGTCGCAGCTTGGAGGATTACAACAATCAGGGGTTCTTCAAGCACGTTAGACCTGTTTCGACAGGCCTCACGAGCGCCGAACGCGAGCTACTGGAACTGCGTGACGCTGGCAACACTCTTGGGTTCCTCCGGCGAGCCGTCCAGCTCGACAAGGTGATTGTGGTCGCTGGCGAGACCGGTTCAGGCAAAACCACCTTCATGAAGGCCTTGATGCAGGAGATTGGCCGAGATCAACGGCTGATCACCATTGAGGACACGCCTGAACTGTTTCTTCCTGACCATCCAAACCACGTCCACCTGTTCTACAAGAGCGAAGCGAAAGAGGAAGAGGGGGCGATCGTCACATCAGCATCGTTGTTGAAAAGCTGCCTGCGGATGAAGCCGACACGCATCCTACTCGCAGAGCTACGCTCGGGCGAGACCTACGATTTCCTCAACGTTGCGGCTTCTGGACATGGCGGAAGCATCACCAGCGTGCACGCTGGCTCCTGTGATTTGGCTTTTGAGCGGCTTGCGTTGATGGTCCTGCAGAACCGTCAGGGCCGGCAGCTGCCGTATTCCGTGATCCGGCGACTGCTGCACCTGGTCGTGGATGTCGTGGTGCACATCACCAACGACACTGACGAAGGCGGCTTTGGGCGACACATCACTGAGCTTTGGTACGACCCCGACGCCAAGCGGGCGCTTGGCAAGATGGACGCGTGATGTTGGTGACACCTTGCAGCTGGCCAGGCGCGCAAGGTGTCACCAATGCGCGCGCGAATATTGGTGACACAGACCCGCGCTCGAGCGCGGGTTTTTGTCATCAAGCGTCTGGCGGACCGCCCTGGCGGCCGTTGGTGACACCGCGGCCGCCGGCGCCGGCGAGATCCGTCACCAAGCGCTGTCAAATTTTCTGCGAGGAATTTCTATGAACGCTGCAAAGTGGGCGAAGCTCGTATTCGTCCTGGTCGTATTGGCAATCGGGACCGCCGGAGTGATCTGGATGGGTGGATTTCTGTTCTTCGCCCTCGCGAAGGTCAATCCGATCGGCAAGACCGACATCGGCACCTGGTGGCTCTATTGGAGCTACTACAAGACCGATCCATCAGTTTCTAAGCGGCTGTTGATCGCGATCGCGATCCCCGCAGTCGTAATTTACGGAGCCGTGATCGCTGCAACGGTCGCTGCGATGCGCGATCAGCGCAAGCTCTACGGTGAATCGCGCTTTGCCAACGAGGGCGAGATCGCTGCTGCCGGTTTGTTCGCGCCGAAAGGCATCATCGTTGGCAAGTGGAAGAACCGGTTTCTTCTCTTCCCCGGCATGCAATTCGTGCTGCTATCAGCGCCTACCCGATCAGGCAAAGGCGTCGGTATCGTTATTCCGAACCTGCTGAGCTGGGAGGATTCCGTTGTCGTACTCGACGTGAAGCAGGAAAACTACCAGGTCACGTCAGGATGGCGCGCGCTATATGGGCATGCTTGCTACCTGTTCAATCCATTCGCTGAGGACGGTCGCACGCACCGATATAACCCGCTGGGCTATATCAGCGACAACCCGCGCCTGCGGGTGACGGACATCCTCGACATTGGTTATGCGATTTGGTCCGGCGAGGGCAAAGACGCACATTGGGACGACACTGCCCGAAACCTGTTCCTCGGCTTGACGCTCTATCTATGTGAAACGCCCGAATTGCCGTGCACATTCGGCGAATTGCTGCGCCAGGCATCGGGTAAAGGCAAGTCCTCGAAAGACCACATCCAGGGTGTCATCACTGCTCGCAATTATCGTGAGTTTGGCGACATCATGTTGAATGCCGTTGGCGAGGACGAGGCCAAGACCGTCGCGGCAGTCATGAAACTCAAGGGCGTGGATAAGGCCGAAGCGGAAGCTTTGTGCGCTGATATTCCATTCGCGATCGCAGAAGATGTGCCGGCGGCCGACATCGAGGCAATTGAGCAAGCGTTAGACGACTGCGGCGCAGAGTATGAAACAGAGCGCCGGTTGGAACCTATCGTGAATTGGGATGGCGTCGGCCTACCGCCGCTGTCCATGGAGTGTGTTGACGCGCTTAATCGGTTTGTGACGACATCGGACAACACGCTTTCAAGCATCATGTCTACGTTCAATTCGCCGCTGACATTGTGGGCGAGCCCGATATTTGACGCGGCCACGTCCGCTAACGATTTCGATTTACGGCAAGTGCGCCGCAAGAAAATGTCCGTCTATATCGGCATTCCTGCGGGCAAGCTCGATAGCGCCCGGCTCATCATGAACTTGCTGTTCTCGCAGCTTGTGAAGTTGAACCTGGACGTGCTTTTGAACGCTGAGCCGGACGTGAAATACCAATGCATGATGTTGATGGACGAGTTCACGGCTCCTGGTCGGATTGGGGTCATCGACAAGTCCAACGCGTATATGGCCGGCTATGGCCTGCGCCTGGTGACAATTATTCAGTCCACCGGTCAGCTGCAAGCAGATATTCCGCTTGGCTACGGCCGTGAGAAAGCACGGACCTTGGCGACGAACCATGCCTGCCAGATTTTCTACACTCCACGAGAACAGCAGGACGCAAACGACTATTCGGAGTCGTTGGGGTACTACACATTCAAATCCACCGGCCGTAGCCGCCAGCTCGGCCGCGCTGGCGGGTCTGAGTCCGAGTCCGACCAGAAGCGCCCGTTGATGATGCCGCAGGAACTCAAGGAGATGAGCCAGCGCGAGGAAATCATCAACCTTGAAAATACGAAGGCGATCAAGTGCACGAAGATCCGCTATTACGATGACTGGGTGTTCCTGGACCGCCTCGCGGAGGTAGACCCTACCCTGCGCAAGAAAACGGTCTTCGGCATACGCCGGAAGCCGAAACAACGCGAGCTGGAAGCCTCGTGGGGTGCCTGGCGGCTGGCAGCACCTGTGCCACTGATCGACTTCGATCTGCACGATGCAGTCGTGCAAGTGCGGATGCGTGAGGTAACACCTGACGACGTGGCGAGTGGAATCGATCTTCGCAAGCTCGCCCTTGACACTTCCAAGATCCGGGAGTTGGCAGCGGGGCAAGAACTGCCGGCAGAGCAAGTGACGGCGATCGTTGACGATTTCTTCAGCAGCCTAGAAGTCAACTCGCCATCGACTGACGTTGATCCTGGTGATGAAGACGCAGTAAGCGACGACGAGCTGGCGAGGTTGGATGCGGAAGCAGCGGCCGAAAGTACGTCCGACGATGAGGTCGATGATAGCGAGCCGCCCGCCCCTGCTGCACCATCGCCGGTAGTAACAGCCATACCAGCGTCCCGTATCGCGCCGATCGTCGTTAAGCGATCGGACGTGTCCGAAGTTCCAGCACCGGAAGCGCCGGGTCAGGACATCCACGAGCCGACCATTCAGGATGAGCCTGAAGAGATCGAGGTTCCCGACCACGACGACATGGCGACCATGTACGACGACATTCCTGATTATGACGACTACGTGCCGGACGGCGACGTAAATCACCCCGATGACGAAGAACTGGTCGAGGACGATGAGCCTGTGGCGGCGCAATCATCCGACCAAAAGCCCATACTTGACCTTTCCATACTTGACAGACCGATCGGCCAGAAATGACAATTTTGGTCGATCAGGTCTTGTAATTTGCGAGCACGCCTATTCCGGGCGTGACGCATGCGGGCGAAGCCCAGTCCATAGGAGTACCTGAAATGTCGAACGACACCACCAGCACCACTGCGCGGCAGCTATCCGATTACAGGATGAAGCCGACCGATATACCGAAGGAAATCCGCGAGACCGTCGCCGGGCAATTGGGGAAAGAGGCGGATGTCTTTCCGGCTCGTGGCGACAGCAAGTCGGGCTATAAAGGCCCGGTCATCCATACCGACGACAAGTACATCGTTCAGGCGGTCGGTAAGGGTCACAAGTCTGCAATCGTCCATCAGCGCAGTGACATCGAGCTGCAAGGTGCAAGCCTCCAGAGCCGCGATCAGAATAACGACCTGGTGAACCGGAACATCCAGGTTCACTACCGTGGCGACCAGGCTAAGGCTTACCAGTGGAACCCGGAGCGTGAAGCGCAGAACCGGTCCGAACGTGCAGCACCTGCCGAGCGCAAGGTGGACCCCGTGGAAGCTGCTAAGGCCTACGCTGAGACGGCATTTAGGACGGCGAAGCAACGGGATGCGTTCGTTGCCCACGTCCAGAACGTCCAGGCGCTCGCCACTGGCAGGCCGCAGGAGAGACCACAGGAAACGACTGCGCGCTCGCACAGCAAGCCCGTTCCGGCCAAAGGCCAGGAACAGGCACAGTCGTCCGGCTTGGAACGGTAAGGGGAGAGCGACATGGCAGATAACACCAGCACGTCCACTCCGAACGCCGGCATGCCGACCTATGGCATGGTGATGATCGATGAGAAGCCGGCGACGGCTGTACGCTTCGATAAGAACGACAAGGACGGTCAAACCGTCTACGACTTGTCGTTTCGGTTGAATGGCAAGCAGGTTGTGAGGATTAAGGGCGCGGACGAACTCACGCTTACCGATGCAGTTGGTGAGCGCAATGCCGCGCGGATCTTGGGTGCGGCAACCGGCAAGGGATCGTTGAGCGGCGAGGAGTTGACATTCGACTACGGTCTGACGCCGGCAGAGAACGCGCGACGAATGCTCGCCAAGGAAGACCGCAAGCGTGCTGACTTGGAAGATGATAACGGCTTGCCGCAGGCCGAGAAGCCGGCGGGTCTTGGACAGGCCTATGCGGATGGGATGGCGGCCCGGCATCCCACGCTGAAGGATCTGGATTCTGAGCCGAACACGATCGCAGAGGTGAAAGATCGTCAGCTCAGCGAGATCGACATGGCTGAAGCCCTCAAGACTGCTGCGAAACTTCGCCAGCGCGATCGCGAGGAATACGAGCGCAATGCTGGAATTAACGGCGTTGATCGGGATCTTGCGGCCATGCAACGCCGTACCGACAGCGAGCGGCAAAACGTCAAGAACCTGGATAGCGAAGCTCAACGGCTGGCGCGTGCTGACGATTTGGACCAGCGTGCGGGCCTGACTGCCCAGCCTGAGCGCCAGGTCAGCGTCGAAGACGAGAAGAACCGGCGCATCCAGCTCATGGAACAGGTGAACGCTCAGTTTCGCGTTTCGGGGGCACGTCACTACTTCAAGGATCAGCCGGACCGCATCGCGTTTCGTGATGTGGGCGACAAGCTGAAATCCGCCTCGAACGACCAGCGTGTGCAGGAAGCAATGGTCACGATGGCTGAAGCTAAGGGGTGGAAAACGATCCACACCACGGGTCATCCTGATTTCCGTCAGGGTATCTGGCTGAAGGCCAGCCAGCGCGGCATCGTGGTGACAGGCTACAAGCCGACTGAACGCGATCTGGAGGCGCTTGCGGTAGCGCAAGAGCGGGCGATGGGTAACACGGTGGAACGGGGCCGTGAGCGCGCTCAGGACGCGCAGCGGACCGATAGGGCGGCGGTGCTGCCATTGGCTGCGGAGAAGACGCCAGGCGAGCCACAGCAGGCCGCCAAGGGTGCAGACGCTGCAAAGGAACCCGCACCCGCAGCACGCACGCTGAATGTGCATGAGGGCATCATGCTCTCGCATGGCCCGGCCCCCTATCAGAACGACCCTGCCGAAAAGCTGAGCTACTTTGTGAAGCTTCGGGGCGAGGCCGGCGAGAAGACGGTTTGGGGTAAGGATCTTGAACGTGCGGTAGGCGCTTCCAAGCTGTCAGCTGGTGACGCGGTTCGGTTGGAATTTAAGGGCAGTCAGCCGGTAACGGTCGAAGCGCTGAAGCGCGACGACAAAGGGAAAGTAATCGGGAGCGAGACGATCGAGAGCAACCGCAACACCTGGGAAGCTCATAAGAGCGATCGAGCTGTCGTGATTGCCGCGATCGCGCAAACGGTTATGGGCGGCAAGGTTAAAGATCCGGCACAACGTGAGCGGGTCATGGCCGAAGTTGACCGCCAGATTCAATCGCGGTCCGCAAGCGGGAAATTGCCAGCAGTGATGATGTACGACAAGGCAGCTCCGCAGAAGGTGCCGGATCGGGAGCGCACTGCACCCGTCGTGGAGAGGAACGCGGAACGCAGCCGTTAATCGACCCACCTTGTAGGCCTTCGCCCCAGCTCTTAGGAGTTGGGGTTTTTTTTGCCATACCAAAACAGGGTGTTTTGGTATGGCTTCTGGTACGCTGTCGCCGCCCCCAGCCACCGCTATACCGCGCTGATTCTGTCTTGCAAGGCTGGTGGTATTTAGCTCACGAATGAAGGACAGCATATGTCGAGTACATCATCGCAATCCCCCTCCCCTACTCACGCTACAACCGGCGTACCGCTCTCCCCGCTGCGTCAGCACGCGGCTGAAGGGCATCAGCTCTTGGTAATCCTCAACGAGTCTCGCCTGATCGACACGAAGACCAACGGCGAATGGATCAGCCGCCATGTTGGCGATCGCGGCGGCCTGCCGAAAGGCGTTTACGATTTAACCGGCGCGGCAAAGCCGGCGCTCAATGTCGCAAGCAAAACTTATGACGGCAATGTGCTGCATGTGTCTTCCTCGCACGTGTTCCAGCTGGGCGCTGACGATCGCGGGAAAGCGATGCTCGTTAAACATGATCGCACCCTATTCCGACAAGCCGGGAAAGAGGCCGTCCCAGCGGTCGGAAGCCGACTGTCGGTTGCTTATGAACGTGGGCACGGACGTGTTGTCGATAATCAGCAGGACCGTGGTCGCTGAGAACAGCGCCGAGATTATTGATGACAGATACCCGTCCTCGATCGCGCCAGGCTGTCACCAGTCTTTGGTGACAGTCCTCCGACCTGGCCATCGGAGATCTGTCGTCAATGCTTATGCGATTGCTGTCCTCCCATTAGCGGCACGCGAAGGACATTGCAGCAGACCAGCCAATATATATAATATTGGTTTACGCACTTTCCCATAATGGAGTCACATATATGCGCGCATTGGCCTTGGTTTGCTTGGCAGTGGCGGTTTCCTCTTGCTCGTCTCACCCCAAGCCGCCGACTGTCAGTGGGCGTGATCGAGCGCCCATCAATAGTCCCGCAGTTGCGCAAGCACTGCACGAACAGGCATTCCCGCCAGCGCCGGTAGCTGTCCGTGCCGAGCCAGCGAGAAACGCTACCCAGCGGGTTCAAGGGCGTCGCACGCTCCCGCCCCCACTCGCACGCATCGTCAGCGTGCAATTTCCTTGGAACGGCACGCAGTTTCGACCGACTGCTGCACAGGCAGCCCACTTGCGTGCCTTGATAGCTGGCGGGGTGGCACACGTCCAGGTTCGCGGCCGCACAGACAATGCATCGCCGGCAAGCGGTGATGAGAAAGTGGCGCGCGGTCGTGCAGAAGCAGCACGCGACTGGTTGATTGGCGCTGGCGTACCTGGCGGCTTGATCGACGTAAACTTCGTATCGGCAGGCGATTACCGGTCGAACAACAGGCTTTCGGATGGCCGCGCTCTGAACAGGCGCGTGGACATCGAAATCATCCGCAAGTGACGCTTGCGGCAACTAAGGAGATCCATCCATGAACCGAGCCGTTAGATCCTTCGCCCTGGTAGTCGCCTGTGCGGCGGCCAGCCCAGCTATCGCCGAAGACTTCACTGGCGATACCAAACTCGCATGCGAGGCCATCATGTGCCTATCCACTGGCAACAGGCCTGATGAATGCACACCGTCGATCAAGAAGTATTTCAGCATCAGCGCTCGCAAGATCAGCGACACCATCAAGAAGCGCAAGGGCTTCCTGGAGCTGTGCCCTGACTCGACCACCGACGATACGATGAAGTCACTTGTTGACACGATTGCCAATGGAGCCGGTCGCTGCGACGCAGCCACGTTGAACTCTTCAAATTCCGTGTTCATTGGTCACGGCAACAGCAGTTATGTGCGTAATTCACTCCCGTCGTACTGCGCCGCCTACGGAAGCAATGCAAACGTGGACCAGACCACGGGAACTATCGCTCGATATGTTGGTGAGCCTGGCAAGGGCGGGCATTGGGTCGATGCGGACGAGTACGAAGCCGCGCTAGCGGCATACAACAAGCGTGGCGGCAACAGCAGCGCCGGCACGAACAACGACAGCGGCTGGAATAGCGATTCGACTGGATGGAACCAGCAGCAGCGGTAAGGTCAACAGTGGTAGCAACCGAAAAAACGCGGCCATGGCCGCGTTTTTTTTATCGGTCCCTGCCCTTCTCTGCTGGCCGCTGTCTCGTTGACGACTTCTCCTGCGCCGTGCGCCCATCTGGCACCGCCGTGACAGTCGATAGTCGCTCAACCAACTCATCATGCCGGCTTTTCTGTGGCGGCATGCTCCTAACCACTTGGACGATCTGCAACGCTAGTGCCCGATCTTCAGCGTCACCAGCAGCCAGGGAACGCGCCAACTTCCCGTAGGCCTTCGTAACCCGCGCACGCCCTGCGCTGATTCTGTCTTGCGCTGGATTCTTGTGCTTGTAGTGCCCTTGGGCTTCTGCGAGCGCTTCGTAGTGCTGGCCCGCTCCAACACGCGAGGTGTGCCCACGGTCCCGGATCGATCGTACAGCCTGACGCTCCGCAGTTTTAACGACGCCGCGAAGCCGGCGATCACTCGCATTGGCCTCGATGCCCTGCTCGCGCAACTTCTCTGCGAACACCTCGCGCCAGCGCTGCAAATCGGCTTTGCGCGGATTGAGGCGAACACCGCGCAAGCTCGCCGTTTTAACGGCCAAATGCACGTGCGGGTGATCGTCGTCGTCGTGAGCCGCGAAGACGTATTGATGCCCGCCAAATTCGGTCGATGCAAACTCGCGTGCCGCTGCCTTGACGGCCTCTCTGTCGGTGCCAGGCGGCATCGACAGAACAATGCTGTATACCTCGCGCCTCCTCCCATCCGTCTCAGGGATTGGGACACCAGCACGGGCGAAGCCTTGCAGCACCTCGCGCACGTCCTGCTGTCCGAGATAGCGTTGACCATTCTCATCTTCGAGTTCGACCGCACCGTTGCGGGAGATATATTGCATGTGTGCGCGCACCCCCCGCATGTCCTTGCACAGGATCTCGCGCTTGCCGGTTTCCGGATTCTTCTTGCCCTGGGTGATCTTCACCATCACCTCCGGCACACGTCTAGCGATGCGATCAAGCGTAGCGCGAATGGCTGGGCCAGAGCGCTTGACGCTAGGTCGTTCCGGCGCTGATAGCTTTGCGCCCCTCGCAGTGCGCTTGGCCTTCCGGCCAGGCTTGAAAGTGATCACCGCGTCGTCGGCGAAATCCTTCAGATCAAGCTCAAGACCTAAACTCGTCATTCGATGTTCCAACGCTCTTGGCTAGCGCGGATTGCATCGCTGACCTTCTTCGTGTGCGCGTCGATCCGTTCGGCGACGATCCTAATTTGTTCGACAGTCAGGTTTGCTTTTCGGCCTTCGTTTAGCCGCCGTGCAATCTGGTTGAGATTACGTCCCCAGGCCAACAGCTGATAGTTGGATTCTCCGAGGACATCGACCTCTTTCGTCCCGAACTGTGGTTCGCCAGTTAGTCCAGCGCGCACCGCATCGATCACCCATCGAGCCATAGAGCAGCGCTCGATATTGGCTCGTTCGCGGACGGCAGCTTTCTCCGATGCAGTCATCAGAACTTCAAACCGTTCCTTTGGCTCCGCAGCTGGCGACTGGCTGGTTTGACGGTACGCCTTCGGTAGCTCCTTGGGAGCGGTCGCCAATGTGTGCTCAATCGCTTCACGAATCGCAGCACCTGGCGTCTTGCCTCGCTCTTCGCAGTAAGCAATCCACCGGGCTTTCAGGTCCGGGCCTAGATGCACATTGATAGCTCGTCCGGGCTTCTCCAAGGGCTTCTCCAAGTGAAATCCAACAAAAGCAGGGCCAACCCCTGCGCGTAAACTGTGCGCACAGTTTACCGGCCTACGGCCTATCCTGCAATGTCCCTTCCGCGTTTGACCTTATCTTTTGCTCTTTTGCTCTTGCTTTCGGTGGGATTGATGCACCAGTCGGTCACGGGACATTCGTAATCGGCCAGTGAATGTCACGTGGTGCCCTTCGGGCACAAACAGATCGCCCCACGCCATGCCATCCCTTTGGGTGGCTGGGTCGTGGGGCTTCGGTTCAAAAGCTGGTTTTGCAGGGTGGTCGTGAGGCCATCACGGTTAATAGCGAATCGCTGACCAGGTGACTAAAGTTTCTCTGCGCGGTAAGGCGTTAGCCGTAGGGGCTGCGCCCCTACACCCCCATGCACCGAACCTTCAAGCCTACTTCTCCCCCTCGGCCAAACGGTTGATGCGAACTGCACCAGCGTCAACTTCGGCATCGCCGCCGCCATCTTCGTACCGGATGCGAAGCAAGCCGGCACTAGATGGGCGTCGGTTCAACAGAACAGCTGCTGCGCGGCCATCATGTTCAACTATCAGAAGCGGACGCTTCATGCTGTCAGGATCGGAAACAGCCTTGCCACGCGGCCAGCTCGTCAGCTCGCCGTTGTCGAAGTTTGCATTGGTGTCACCTTCCTCCCCGGAACCCTTCGGCTTCACAGTTGATGCGCCGGGGTCATTGCCCTGGTTCCCACCGCCTTCGCCGCCTGCGGATGCAGCCCCGTGGCCTTTTTCGTCATGACGAAATTTTCCATCCGCTGAACCCTCACTGCCAGTTGCGCCGCTGTTCGCGGCTGGATCAGCAATGACCGTCGAAGCGACCTGCGTCACGGGCGCTTTCTTCTTGTCTTTCAGCGCATCACCCAACGTCGCGACTGTCGCGCGCGTAATGTCTGGGCCTTCGTCGTACCACGCCTGTACTTGCTCGGGAAACTTCTCTGCGAGCGCCCGTAGCTCGTACAGCGTCTTAGGCGACGTACAGCGCCCGGAAGAATAGGCATCAGCGACGCACGCCGGTGCATCGACCAGCGACAACAACTCAGTGATGGCGTTGTTCGGCTTTCCAAGGCGTTTGGCAATTTCGCCCTTCTTCACACCCTCGGTCAGCTTGCGCTTGATGAAAACTGCCAGTTCCATCGGCCTTAATGCGAAGCGCTTTTCATTGGCGTTGACTTGATCGAAGTCGTCAAAGTCCTCATCAATGACAATAGGGATGTCATCAATTTTAGCGTACTGGGTTGCGAGCCAACGTAACTCACCATCGTTGATCTGGTATTTGCCGGGCGTTGTCGGATGAGTTTTAACCGAGATCGGCTGCTTTACGCCGCGCTCCTTGATGTTCTCGCCGAGTTCGGCAATTTCCGCGTCCGAAAATTCAGTGCGCGGTTGATTAGGGTCACGCTCAATATCAGCGACTTTTACACGGAACGGGCGACCGTCAGTCTCTGTGGTCGGCTCACTTTCATTGATAGGCTTTGCCTCAAGCGCGCTCAGGTCAATCATTACTAGGAACCTCCATCGCTTCAGCGATCTTGTCAAAAACCGGTCGGATTTGAACCCATGCGTCGCGGCCGCTCGTTTTACCCAATTTCCAAACCGGAATCCCTGCGGCCTGTGCCTCTGGAATAGCGGTCGTCTTTTTTACAGCGGCGAAGCCGGGAAGGGGGGCCATGGAAATAAGCAATTGCGGATATGCAGTCGCCAGCGCCCGGAAGTTGTCCCGCTGAAACGGCGTTGGCTCAACGAGATTCGGCAGAATTCCAATCAGCTTGAGCTTTTTATTGATAGTGGCCTGGATCTTCCGGATACCGATGTTGTCGTGGTTTAGCAGATCGCCAATGCCGTCAATGGCTTCTTGGTTTAACTGAAGCGGCGACACAACGTAGTCGGCGACAACCAATGCCGCGAGCTGCCGGATGTCCGGGTTCGGATTGGTATCAATGATGCAGATATCGAAGTGCGGCGCGATCTCGGCCAAGACCGTGTAGAGATTTGTCGCATATGCGCTACGTCCGTCACGCGCACCTGCCTTGCCCTGATCCTTGGCATACTTCACGAACGCCGTGAGTTCGGCCGCTTTCTCTTCCATCTTGAAAAGATCACCGTCACCAGGCACCAAGACAAAATCAGCGTGTTCGATATCCGATCTGCCAGCCGATAGGACCTGACTGGAAGTCACACGCGATACAGTGCACAGCTCGCCGGTACGAAGAGCCTTGGTCGTGTTGCGCTGGTGGTCGAGGTCGATGACGACAACACGTAATTGCCGTTGTATTGCGAAGTAGTAGGCGAGTTGATCTGCAATCGCAGACTTGCCGACGCCGCCCTTCTGGTTGGCGAAAACTACAGTTTTCATGCCCGAATACTCCTTATGTATTTCCGCACCTTGAGCGCGGTCGTGGCGACGCCGTTTTGCGTTAGATAATCAGCGATCTGTTCTGCCGAATAACCCTTGTCCCGAAGGGTCACTATCTCGTTCGCATGCGGCTCAAGTGCTGAGCTGATTAGCTTTGGTGGCTCCTGCTGCATGAACGCAGCCAGTCGTTGTTGCTCGGCCTTGGCGAGAAAGCGGTTCATTAGAACGCGTGCGTGTTTGGCACTTATGTCGAATGCCGACGCCGCTGAGGCAATCGGCACACCATCGACCAAGATCGACCGCGCGACCGCCAAGGAATGGGTTTGCCACCTGCATAACGCAGCGACGCGTTCAAATTGAGCGGCATCAATCCTTGGGTTTGGTGCGGTCATGAGTCAGCCATTACCCTCATCGGTTTCCGCAAGATATTCCCGCTTTTCTTTGCCGGGAGCGCCAAAAGTCACGCGCTCACAAATGAAGTCAAAACCGTAGACCATCTCTCCATTGATCTCGCGGTTGTTGTTTGCAATTCGATGCTCAACGATGAGCTGATCGCCTTTCATACAGTGCTTGGCGATCCTTTCAGCCATGCTTCGGAATGCGGTAATCGACAGTGTTACCGTTCGTTCGCGCGCAGCGCCGTCACCATCCCTACCGGCGTACTCGTTGGAGATCAGCACAATACGGCAGACCGCCTTGTCTCCGTTTCCGGAGAGCGTGGGGGTTTTAGCCAAGTTGCCGACGAACAGGTTGTTTTGCATAAAGCCAGCCTCGGAATGCGGCCAGAAGTGACCGCCCGGCTAGTATAACATCATAGGAACAGGAAAGACAACAAATGGAAAACAAAAAGGATAGGTAGAATTGCCTGCCGCACCGTGATTTCAATTCTGTCGCGTCGGTACGTTAAACCGATTGATAAGACCAATGAAAACAAACCGGGCAGCTGCGCCGCTCACGTAGCTCTCCACGCAGCAGATACGCCGTAGGTTGACCCGCTCCTAGCTGACCCGCCTTTCGCGCCTCCATGAGCCTCCTAGAGGCCTTCCTGAGCATGTTGAACGCCCACCCTCGTTACCCTTTCCCTTCGCTGACCCTTTGGGGAGGGGGAGCCGCTGGCGCAGCCAGTGGGGGAGGGGCATAGCCCCGCCCCTGGGGGGTCGAAGTCGCGACCGGAGCGAAGCGGAGGGAGGACAGGGGGCGTGCAACGCCCCGCGACTGTAGGCGGTTCAGCAATTGCGACGATTCATCGTTCGTGGCGCGTTATCCACATCGATCCGCCACCGACTACAGGAAGATTTATAGGTATATCTATTTAAGAGCTATAGGGGGACATGCTGAAAGGTCGGAATAATGATATTCGCATCAATGACTTACAGCCTATTCATCGCGCTATTCTCAAGACAATTTCAGCGTGACATCGCAAGATAGTTTCAGCGCTGCTTTCTGTGGAGAACCCTGTTTAAAGGTTATATATCAATGACTTAGCGGCAAGACAGATTCAGCGTGGATAACGCTGGCAAAACACAGGCTTATCCACAGCTCTCATTGCTCATGTTCGCCGACTGGTTTGGTCGGCAGTAGATCAACGAGCAGGCGAAAGCTCTCCGCTAGGAGAAGCATCATTTCAGTGTCATCAGTCAACGCCCGTAGCGCACTTAGTGCGTCCAACGCGGCGTTTGGATCTTTAGCCGCGTCCAGCTTTGCTGCTGCCTTCTCGATGCGGTTGGCGTACTCGTACAGGCTGACCATCAGTGCAGCACATGTGCGATCCGCGCGCCGCCACGCTCACGAATTTCGTGTAGCAGCTGCGACAATTCAGCGGCGATCTGTGCGCCTTGCGCAGATCCTGCAAAGGTCGAGTCGCAAGCGATACGACGCAGGGAATGCCCTTGGAGCGCCAAAAAATCGAGGGCGTAGGCTGCTGCGATGAGGTCTTCTTTACAATATCGCTGACCGTCGCAAAGATCGTCCAGCGCTACTAATGCCGCATCGAGCGCGCAGACGGTGAAGCGGGCGTTGTCATTCACGTAGTCACCTCGTCCCTGTGTGGAAACACCAATTACCAGCCGCGACCACTCAGGACGCCTTTGGCATTTGCCAGAACTTGCGCACCCTGTTCCGCACGCATCTGAAGCCTTGCGAGCTGTTGGCTCAGATCGTCGTACTTTTTAGCGCGCTCAATCGCAGCCTGGGCCGCAGCAATCCGAGCTTCGTCACAACCAACATACTCGCGGTTTCGCGGCTCGCCTTTCCGCTGGGTATGAAGCAGATAGAAATATTTCGGCGTGCCGGATTTATCGCGCTTCCAATGAGGCGATGCGTAGACAAGTCCATTTCGTTTCAGCTTTGCCATCGTTTCCGCGATTGACTGGATCTGCTCGTCAAGGCCTTTGATCAGTTGCGGCAGTTCGTTTGCAAGCGTCACCAGGTTGGCGGTGACTCGTTTGGTAGATGTCTTCTGCATGCATTAGGCTCCGTGGAAGGCGCTACGCAAGGCAGCGAAAACCATGAATACGACGATCGAACTGAAGGACGCCGCGAGTAGAAGGCCGCCCAAAAACTGGACGTAAACCAAACTTGTACCGATCGCGAACACAACACGGATAACGGCTTTAGCCGTCAGAACAATGAAATCGTCCAACAACTGAAAAATCTTCATGATGTAGCCCTCTGAGGGTGAGGGAAGCCCCTCCGGCGGGGCTTCCTCTTGGTGCAACTCCTAGTCCAAAATATACCATATTGGTTATTCGTTGTCGCCAATTTGGGCAGAATTAAGAGCCCGAACAACACACTGGCCTGCATAGATTCCGGCGTTATTCAGCTGACGGACCCACGCCGTCCGGGTTGGGCTCCAACGGAACCCATGACGCTTCAAAAGCGTGCGAGTGTCTTGGTCGGGCTTGCCCTCGAAAACGAACATCACTCGGTTTTCTTCCACGTCCTCGCGGTAGGTGAAGCCATTGCCCTCCCGCTCAACGCATGCCCTTGCCTTACGTTGCTCAAGATCCTGAATGCGCAGTCGGATACGCCGCATATTCGCTGTGTTGTTGCTGAGCGCGTAGCTCGGAAAACCTACCCGGCCTGCAAAGTCTGGCTTTAGCATTTCCGCCACTATTTCAGCGCTGAAACCCTGAGCGGCGAGGGCCGCTTTCTGCGCATCGCTGGTCTTCTTGGTGCGGATCACCTTGTTGACAGCCTTCATCCGTTCCTGTGACGCTTCCAGGCCTGCCAGCTCCGCTTTCAGCTTTTCGATAGCATCCGGGTCATCGCTGGAAATACCACCGGTACCCACGGCGGCCGCCTTGTCCGCGTAATGCTTCGCCTTGTCCATCTCGTTGAAAGCACGGCCAAAAGTGTTGTGGATGCGGTTTCGATAGTTGCGGTCCCTCGTCTCGCTGTGATGGCCGACGAGGATCGGTTGACCGAAAGGAATTGCATCAGCCATGGAGCGAGCGCGCTGGTAGGTCATTTCGGCGCTCTTACCCACGGCCTCCGCTCGGGCTTCCAGTCGATCACGGCGGGCTGCAATCTTGGCTTCGTAACTGTTCATCACGGTGTCTCCGGACTGGACTGCGTTGGGGGATTGAGTGCTGTCATCCATTGCTTTGCTAGATGCTGGAGCCGGCTCTTGCTTTGCTGTATCGCGCGTCAGCGCGGACGGTTTGTGGTTCATCGGGACGCTCCTTTGGTGGTTGCTGGTGGTGTTGAACATTGCTTCGCTGAGTGCCTTTCGCCGTGATGCCCGTAGGTTGACCGGGGCGCGCAGCCCGTCCAGGGAGACACGGGAAGCCGCAGCCCGAAGGGACCGGGTGAGCGTGTCAGCGTCAGCGGTGCCCTGGATGGGTAAGCGGCTTGGTCTACCGTTCAGGGCAGGCGAAAGGTCTCAGCGATGCATTGCGCCACCAGTGATGCCGCGTGCGGTCCCGTGAACCTTTTGACCGTTGCGATAGCGACGGTGCAGTCAGCGCCTTCAGGCGCACCGCAGGGCGGTTTTGCGGCCGTGGCCGCCGCTGTGTTTGCCGTTCTGCAGGGCAGGGCGGCATGCGCTGGCTGGCGTGCCTCGGCACGCTGAAACTGTCTTGCGCGCCTGGGCGCGGCATGCTGTCGATCGCGCTGATTCTGTCTTGCGGGTTTGCGTGCGTGGGTCGCCCATCCCCCGCTTGCCCACCGCTTCCCCCGGACCCTCCGATATGGGTGTCTCCGGGACCGGGGCGGCGCTGACGCGCCGGCCGTGGACAAGCGGGGGATGGGCTGGCGTTGGTGACAAACACCAGCTGGCCAGGTCGCGCGGCTGTCGCCAAGCATTGGTGACGGATCTCGCCGGCGCCGGCGGCCGCGGTGTCACCAACACACTTCACATGAACATCACCTGCCTAACCAGATCCTAAACAGGCCACGGAATGGCGCGCATCCGGAAAGGAGTCCGTCTACTTCAGGAGATGAGCCATGTTGACGAAAGTTCTTGTTGCAACGGTGCTGGTCGGATCTGTTTTTCATGCCGCGCCGGCATTTGCTGCAACAGCAATTACCGTTCTCACGAGTGAACAGGCCCGTGTTACCGATGCAAAAAACGTGGCGGCTTCCAGCCACATAAGCCGTACTGAGGCAGCTAAGCGACTAAAGCTTCAGAATGCCTCGGCATCGCTGGGGAAGGATCTGCGTCAGACATACAAAACCAGACTCGCAGGTATCTATCGCGAATGGGGTTCGACACCGCGCTATGTTGTTCGCCTTAAGGGCGCTGGGGTGGAGCGCGCTCGAAGCTTTCCGATCGACGGTGCGCAGTTCCAGGTGACATTCGTTTCGGGCGCATCACACACCATCGATGAGCTGTTGCAAGCCCGTCAGGACCATGATGCGGAATTGCGGGCAGCTTTCCCGCAGTTGCAGGGCACGTGGGTGGATGAAGAAGCGGGCGAACTCGTACTAGATGTTTCCGGTGCTTCCAATCTGAAGCAGGCGACTTCGCTTGCGACAGTGATTGCGAAAGTTCCGGTGCGCGTGCAGTTGAGCGGCAAGTTTGAGAACGCCGATATCAGCGGCAGTGGGACGTTGGACATTGCAGGCGGTGGGACATGCACGGGCGGCTTCGTCGTCAACATTTTTTCTGGCAACAACCGCTTTCCCGGCATGTCGAGCGCGGGTCACTGTGGCAATGGAGCAGGGATCTATACAACGCTCGACGGTGAAGGAACGACGCTCACCTTCGCCGGGGAGCAATACAATGCCTCCGGCGATGCTCAGTGGTACACCGCACCTGACGAGACGCCGTGGGAAGCCACGTTCTTTTCTGACGGTACAACGAAGCGGACACAGGAATGGGTGACATTCAAGGATCAAACAACGGTTGGCGATGTGGTCTGCAAGTGGGGCAACACATCTGGCGATAGTTGCGGAGAGATCGAAAGTTTGAACTATGCGCCACAGTCGGCAAGCCTCTGCAACGGCGTGACGTGTGCTGCTGTCTATGTCCGAGTCAAGCCGATCGGCGCGGCTACCTCGCTTGGATGCGCGCCAGGTGATAGCGGCGGTCCGGTGTTCGTTGGCGGCAACGCGGTTGGCCTGGTGAAGGGTTGCGTTACCGCGACTTCAAGTATCAACGCTGAACGGCTGGTCTATACCGCCATCGATGTGCTTTACGACAACGATGTTACAGTGATGATCCCGTTCTGAATTTCACAATTTCGGCTTATAGAAATGCCCTGCTCTGCGGGGCATTTCTATTTGGAGGCATGACTTTGTTTTCTTTCCGGTTGTTTCTGACACTCACGCTCCTGGGTAGCGCCAATGCCGCGTATGCCGACGGATGTATCACGTCTGGACACGTCGAACGCCTTGCGATCTGGAGCGATCCGACAAAGCTGCGCGAAATATTTCCGACGCTGCGTGAGGCCAGCATTCCTGACGGCGGATGGGCAATCTTGGACATTGGCCGGGAGGACTGCGAAGCAGCGGACCTGGAGGCGAGGCGAGCAAAGGCGGAAGCGCTGATCGGCAAGCGCATCCAACTCGTGTTGAGCACGGCTGACTATTCGATCGTGCCCCGCTCACCTGTCATGCGGCAGATTCTCGCCATATTTCCAACCGCCAAGATGCGCGGCCGTAAGGTCGATGGAAGCGGCGAGGTGCTTTTTGTGCAACGCCAGGATTTCACCGCTTTCGATTCAGCCCGTCGAACGCAGCAGGTTGCCGACCTTCTCGCAGCCCCGGTCGAGTTAAGAGAGACGCCCTAGGGGCGAAAGCTGAATAGACCAATGCAATCCAGCAAGGTAGCCAATGTGGTATATTTTGGGCCGTCCATAGATCGCTCTTGGACGACCTTACTTACCTTTCTTGGAAACCAATATGAACATGCTGAAAAGCGTGGCAGGGGGGCTTATTGCGTTGGCAATGGGCTGGGTGCTTCCGGCAGCAGCGCAGTCTTCAACACCCGTGACAGTAGTGGGCCAGGGCAACACGGTCACGGCGTCACCGGGTACGAACGTACACGGCTCAAACAATTCAGTAACTGATAACAGTCCTGGACGCGACCAGGCTAGCAGCGACGAGGCGTTTGTTGGCGGCAACTCGAACGTGATCAGTAGCGGGCCTTACACGGTCACTGTCGGTAACAACAACAGAAATACTGGTGACTCCTCGAATAGCGGCGGCATCATGATCGGCAACAGCAATACAACGTCGAACTCTACGAATAGTGTGGTAATCGGCACGTCATCGTCTGTCAGCGGCCACGACGGCATTGCTATCGGTACTGGTGCAACGTCGAATGCCGGCGGTATTGCGATTGGTCAAGGCTCCGTGTCAAACGCGAGTAATCAAGTCTCGTTTGGTTCTGCCGGCGCGGAGCGCACTTTGACTAACGTAGCGAACGGCAGCAATGCAATGGATGCAACGAACGTTCAGCAAGTCAATGCTGGCGATGCCGCGACCTTGGCAAGCGCAAACAGTCATACGGATCAATCGGTTTACACAGAATCGGTCCAGCGCGCAGCGGGGGACGCAAATACGTTGTCGAGTGCTCGGATGTATACCGACACGGTAGCGAGAAGTGAGGCTGCCAATCGTGAGGCGGGCGACGCTGCCACGCTCAACAGCGCTAACAACTTCACCGCAGCCTCGGTGCGCCAGGAGGCGGCCGATCGTGCCGCAGGAGATACCGCCACGCTCAACAGCGCCAACAACTTCACCGCAGCCTCGGTGCGCCAGGAGGCGGCCGATCGTGCCGCAGGAGATACCGCCACTCTCAACAGCGCCAACAACTTCACCGCAGCCTCGGTGCGCCAGGAGGCGGCCGACCGCGCCGCAGGAGATACCGCCACGCTCAACAGCGCCAACAGCTACACCGCAGCCTCGGTGCGGCAGGAGGCGACCGACCGCGCAGCGGGGGACGCTGCCACGCTCGATAGCGCCAACAGCTACACCGCAGCCTCGGTGCGGCAGGAGGCGGCCGACCGCGCAGCGGGGGACGCTGCCACGCTCGATAGCGCCAACAACTTCACCGCAGCCTCGGTGCGGCAGGAGGCGGCCGACCGCGCAGCGGGGGACGCTGCCACGCTCGATAGCGCCAACAACTTCACCGCAGCCTCGGTGCGGCAGGAGGCGGCCGACCGCGCAGCGGGGGACGCTGACACGCTCTACAGCGCCAATGGCTACACCGATGCCTCGGTGCGTCAGGAGGCGGCCGACCGCGCAGCGGGGGACGCTGACACGCTCTACAGCGCCAATGGCTACACCGATGCCTCGGTGCGTCAGGAGGCGGCCGACCGCGCAGCGGGGGACGCTGACACGCTCTACAGCGCCAACGGCTACACCGATGCCTCGGTGCGCCAGGAGGCGGCCGACCGCGCAGCGGGGGACGCTGACACGCTCTACAGCGCCAATGGCTACACCGATGCTTCGGTGCGTCAGGAGGCGGCCGACCGCGCAGCGGGGGACGCTGACACCCTAAACAGCGCCAATAGCTACACCGATGGGTCGATGCGGCAAGAGTCGGCTAAGCGAGCGGCGGATGACATTGCGACGCTCTCTAGCGCCAACACGTACACGGATGGATCGATGCGAAAGGAAGCAGCAGAGCGCGAAGCGGGCGATGTTGCCACGCTAAAAAGCGCGAAAAGCTACACAGACGCGACAGCATTGCAGTACGACGACGCCTCTAAGGCTTCAACAACGTTGCTGGGGGCAAACGGCACCATGATCCGTAACGTTGCGGCTGGCACCGACGGCATGGATGCAGCCAACGTTGGTCAAATGCGAGCTGGCGACACGATGACGCTGCGGGCCGCAAATGCCTACACCGACACCCGGATTTCGGAGCTTTCAGACACCTTCACGGACTACAGCCGTCGCACTGACTACCAGCTGTCAGTTCTAAACGATCGCATGAACCGGCATTCCGCCATGACCTCGGCCATGATGAGCATGGCGCTCAATGGTGCGGGTGGAGACAGTGCGCGAGGGCGGCTTTCCGGCGGTGTTGGTTGGGCCGGGGGGGAAGAGGCTCTGTCGGTTGGCTATGCCAAGCGCTTTGGCCGCGTGTCGTTGAGCTTTGGCGGCGCTCTGAGCGGCGACCAGACGACGGCTGGCGTTGGATTCGGTGTTGATCTCTAGGTTTTGGTGACAAAAGCCCGCGATCGAGCGAGCTGGTTTGTCACCAAGACAGATTCAGCGTTGGTGACGGATCTCGGCCTGGCCATCGGCCAGGCTGTCACCAACGGCATTTCGGCGCTGTCCACATATCCACGGTTCGCGTAGGGGCCTTCTATGGCACCCGAAGCAGGGCGGTGGATATGTGGGCAGTCGGGTATAAGCGGCGACCTGGCAGGGTCGCTGACGCGGGTGACTAACAGAAACGGCCGCACATGCGGCCGTTTTCAATTCTGCAAGACAGTTGCAGCGCGGTATCAGAATTGCAACAGCCCCTGCTGGGATCGATCGAACGTGGCTTTGGGCGGCACGTGGGTCGGACTCGGGTAGAGCACGAGACCGTTATCGGAATTCGACACCTTTGCGGTGTCGTAGATGGTAAGGACGTGCTTTAGCTCGCGCAGGAAGGCACGACGGAAGTCGCGCAGGCCTTGGTCGTTGCGAGCGTAGTCCGCGCCGAACTGCGCAGACAGCGATATCCACGGGATCGTCGTTCGCTTTGACAGGTAGCTCATACGGTGCGTGAGCCAGACGTAGATATCCAACGCTAGAGGCGAGTGCCGCAGCGCTTTCATAGCAATCATGTTGATCGGGACGGGATGGTCTACGCATTCTTGGAAAAACGGCCGAGACAGCGTTAGGCGTGATTGCCACTCGCCTGCTTCGTCAGGATTTTGAGGTTGCCACCACTCGACGCGATCAGCGAGAAGAACGTTTTGCAGCGCCCAATTTTCCCGGCCTTCATAGCGGCAAGAAATGATTGCTGAAAACATCGTCGTCATCGCGTGCTTTAGGCGCGTAATGTCGCCGCGCTTGCCGCCGGTATTTTTCAATCCCAGCTCGCGTAGGTACGATGCCAGCGTCGTACCTAGTGACAATACCGGCTCCTTCGTCCTGACTGCCTCCGAACATACCCATGTCAGCAGCAGGCGAGGCAGAGTGCCGTAAGGGAGACCATCGGGATGCGCAGTCAGCATCGTCAATGTGAAGTCACCGTTTTTCCGTACAAACCGATCTTCAGGAACGCGTCGATGTGGAAGCGTTGCAATTGCGAGCGCGCGGGTCATGAAGCCAATCGAACCGGCGGCCTTAGCGTCGGCGGCGTCGATCGCTAGGTGTGCTTCAATCAAATCGCGCACGCGATTTGGAAGCTCGTCATAGCGGTAGTCGTAGACCGCTTTTATAGGCGTTTCACGCCTCTGTTTGGCCGTTGGATGAACGACGACGGCTTGCTTGTCCGACTGCTCCTGCAGGAGGTCCGCAATCGCTTTGGGTTCTCTGGCTTGTCGAGCGGGAGCTACGTTGGCGCGCTTGAGTACATCGCCGATTGGCTTAGCGTCCTGCTTCGGCGGCGCAGTCTTGAACACCGTTTTGTCGGCAATCAGTCGCGCGTCAGCAGGGTCAAAACCATCGTCCACCATTTCCTGAAAATACTCACTGCGTCGTGCGGCGTGAGGGTCTTTTGCCGTAGCCGGTGCCCCGGCTCGCGTGGTAGTCTTGCGGCTGTTCATCATTGCCCGTCCCTTAAAGTGGTGGTGGTGACAAAGCCGGCAGATTGCCCGATCTGTCGGCTTTTTTATCGCTCGCGTTCGGGAGTCGGCGGCGACCGTTGCTTTCCGATTGAGATATCTTTCGCCCTGGTGGTGGGCTTGCCAGGAGCAAGACCGGTGGTCTCGCCGGCGTTCAATTTTTCTTGGATCGCAGCGCGAACGCTGGATTGAAACTCTTCACGCATCTGCGGGTGTTCGGGCAGTTTGCTTACGCCGTAAAAATCGGCGCGCCGTAAGGTTGAGTACGCCTCTTTAAGCTCTGGAAAAGCTAACAGCGCCTCGGCCTCGGGGAGCCGTTGAAAGGCCGCAGCCCTTGCCGGCCGCACAAGTGCGGGTCCGGCATCTTTAAACAGGCCGGGAAGATCCCGATTCCCTTCCAACTGGTCCATGCTGAAGACCACATCGCGACGTGTAACGTCAGCTTTGATGTGGGGTAGAGCAAGTTCGTTGACGCTGCGATCGCGCGCGACGTAAAGCGCGTCGCGACCACCTTTGTTCTGACCGAAATATTCCCATTCCAGCTGATAGCCGGACGCCTCGGCAAGCTCGCGAGTGAACTCGCGCAGCGTCCGGCTGTTGCCGTCTTTGAACGGATGGATGTAATCCAGCTCCGTATAGATCGATGCCAGCTCGTCAACGAGAGCACCGGTTTTGAGCTTCCTGAGCCGATCAGGCTCTGCACGCTCCAGAACGCCGTCTAGCCGTTGGATGGCCTTAGCGTCCATGTCTGAGTAGCAGACGTGGGACGTGACATCAGCGGTTTCCAAGCGTCGATGCTTGACCCAATCGACGTTGGCTGGCGTGGGGTCTCTATAGGTGCCTGGCGTTACATCGTCGAAGCCGATGGCAGGAAGATCTTGGAAGATCCGGCGATTGATCTCCTTTAGGTGATCGGCATCGAAAGCGCCCTGCACAGGGGCCAGGCGCAGCTCGACAATCCGTCGGAAGGTGTAGAAGCCTTCCAGCTCATCGCGCTTGGTTTCAAGATCGAGCTTATCGGCCATGGATCGTGTCGAACGACGGTGCTAGAAATTCTTCACGGGTGATTTCGCCTGCCATGAAGCGCTGCGCGTGTTCCTGCGCAGGACCGCTCAGGCTGAAACCTTCCAGTCCGACCGAAGCAGTCGCATAGCTCACTGCTTTTTCGCGCTGACGTAGTTCGTCAGCAGTGATTGCAGGCTTTTGCTTGTTTGCCTCGGCGGCATTTGCCACGTATTCCATGTACTCGCGAAGGATCAGCGCACCAGGACGGCCAATCACTTGCGCGGCCTTGTTGAACCGGTTGCGCAAACCTGTATCAAGACGGATCGTCATCGATGTGTCTTTAGACATGCCCAGCTCCCCTGCACTTGGCGACCTGGGAATCAGGTCGCTCTTCAGCATTCATTCTAACGTGTTGCCATTGGCAATACAATGACAATACGCGGATTAGTCCGTAAAACGAAGGTTTTGCGGACTCGGGGAAGCGGCACAGGGGTCCGTCCGAAAACGAAGCGGTACCCGTGTTTTTTCTCGTCTTTTATTCAACGTCCGTTTATGTTCATCCCTGGCGGGTTTACGGATGGTGGATATGAAAATCGGATATGGGCGGGTATCTACGGATGATCAAAACCTCGACCTACAGCGCGACGCGCTGACGGCTGCGGGCTGCGGCCGGATATTTGTGGACACCGCTAGCGGTGCGAAAGCGGATCGCCCTGGGCTGTCAGAAGCGCTCGATTTCGCGAGGGACGGGGACGTGCTGGTTGTTTGGCGGCTGGACCGGCTGGGTCGCTCATTGAAGGAACTCGTCGGCCTGGTCGATCGACTGAGCGCGTCGGGCGTCGGCTTTGAAAGCCTGAACGAGCGCCTGGATACAACAAGCGCGTCAGGCGAGCTGGTTTTTCACATCTTCGGTGCGATCGCGCAGTTCGAGCGTCGGCTCATGGTGGAGAGAACTCGCGCAGGCCTGCATGCGGCCCGTAGCCGTGGGCGAACAGGCGGCCGCCCCAGCGCCAGCGCCGACACGATCCGCGCCATAGCAACTCTTGCACTCACGGATCGGACGCCGGAAGACATCTGCAAGGCGCTCAAAATCAGCCGCAGCACGTTCTACAAGTACGCACCTAATCGCGAGCCGCCATCGTTGGCGACACCTGGTCATGCTCGATCGCGTGGATCTGTCACCAACACAAAGCCCGACGTGTAGTCGGGCGGTTGGCGACAGTTGGTCGGTGGCCAGGCGGACGAATTGTCATCAAGCTATGAATTACCCTTTGCGCGTTCGCGTGCATCGGCGAGCCACTGCGTCGCACTGGCAATCCACTCAGGCGACTTTGGCTGCTTTGCGTAGTCCAAAAGCATGGCGCGCACATGCGTTGGCTGTGGCTGGCCCCGGCGGCGCGAGGCGACCGCCTCGCGAACCTCTGCCGGCATGCTTTTCGCGTTCGCTGCTAGCAGCCGCGAGGTCCCAGGCGTGACGCGATCAACCTCAAGCCAACCCCGCCAGTTTTGCACCTGCGTGATGCTCACGCCCCACCAGTAGGCCACCGCGTAAGCGCTCTCCTGCCGGATCGCATCGAGAAGCTGGCCGGTCAGGACTGGCGCTGGTGGACCTTTACGACGTGGCCTCGGCCAGCTCATAGGTGCGTCAGTGAAGCCGGCAACCACGACGCGACCGTAATGTGCATCGTCCAGGACATCGCCCGGCTTGCAGACAGGTGGCGTGTACGGACCGAACAAGAGCGTGTGATCTTTGTCTTGCAGCTCATCCTTTCGCACGGCCTGCCTCGTCTGTTTTTTGATTAGATTTCACGCGGCAATTGTTCCCTTTTTGTTCTGGCAGCGCTATACGGGTTCGTGGCCGCTGCAAACTACAATAGACCCAAGCCGATAGACCCGATCTGGTACCGCAAGGATTGCTTCATTCGCATCCACTGCGTGTGCGGGCGGCATCACCTTGAACAGGTGGGCCAGTTTGCGCGGGTGCGCGGCATATCGCCCGACACCCTGCTGCATCAGCTGATTGAGCGTCTTCGCTGCACGAGTTGCGGCGGCAAGCCCAATGCAATTGTCACACGCTACAAGACCGGCAATTAGCGCCAATAAAAAGCCCGACGCATCGGTCGGGCTGTGGTGACAATGTGAAGCTGGCCGAGCGGGCATTAGGGTTGCCCCTCGTCATTGCTGGGAGTTGTCTTGCTTCGGGTCCGTCGGGTCGCCCATCAAGCCGTACCCAGCACGGAAGGCAGCGCGGCCCAAGCCTGCCAGTACCAGTGCGCCAGCTGCCAATCCCAGGGCAAGCACCATCGGTTCGGCCTGCTTGCCCCCGAGGATGAGATAAATAGCGGCCAGCACAAGGGACGCGCCGCAGACTGCTCCGATGACGAATACAGCTAAAAACGCGTTGCTAGTTTTTCTATCCACGGGTTGAGACGCCTTAAATTTGGTTCAACAACGGGTGAGGTGTAGCGGGCTTGAGTTGGTGCGCCATCCTTGGCGCTAGGGCGTCCTTACGCGACAGCGGGAGTGAGGGCCTGGCTCTTGTGTCCCTTGGCGAGGATGGCAGCAGTCACCAGGGCGGAAACCGCGATGGTGGCTGCATACATCGCAGCCGTGGAGACCTGGCCGGCACAGACGGCCTGCGGGAGCGGGGAGAGCAACACGAGGGAAATCCCGGCGGCGCTGGCAAACTGCTTATGTACCTTCTTCATGATCGGTTCTCTGTAGGTGGGATGTAGGTGTTACGGAGTGGCTGTGGTCCTCCTTTGCGCTGGGCGGCTTTCGGTCAATTTAAGTGCACCTTGTTCCGGTGCCCATTGGCTCATTTCCACGGTTACAGACGCAAACCCAACATCGCGAAGAAGCTTCAGGCCAGTCTCTACCGTGCTGAAAAATCGGGTCTTACGATTGGCATCGAGTGCCAACACCACCGGATCGCCGGTGATCGCAGTTGCTGAGATGTAAAAGCGGCATCCCACGCCGATCAGCTGAGCGCCAGTGAAGCCGCCAGCCGCATGCGTCGCGCGGAACTGGTTCAAGGTCAATTGCGTCATCACTGCACTCCGCAAGGATGGCTTGCAGGGCAAGCAGGATCTGCGCCCTCGGAATCTTCTTGCGCATCGGCAATCAGCCACCATTCGTCGGGGATGAGCGGTGCAGCAAATACGTCGTCATCGGTACTGACGATGATGAGGTCATCCAGCTCGGCTGTGAACGTGTGGGCGCAGCCGTCTGCGCTGTCAGCGGCGGGCAGCTCCCACGACAAGTGCTGGGAAGCGGAATTTAGATTGTCCTCAAGCACATGTAGGCACGCGATATACGCTGTTTTCCGGCTCAGTCTTTTGCGATTGCCAAACTTCTGCATGAACTCGGTCAATCTGGTTTCTGCATGCTGGGTAAGGCCTTGGATCTGCTGATAGCTACTCATGCTGCACACCTCCGCCTCTTGATACGTAGAATAAAACGGTCAGAAATATACTGAGACGCGTCGTCAGCGAGGCATATGAAATAAAATGCCAAATATAAGCATATTAGTATATTCCCTGCGCTGAACATTACATCGACAGGCGCGATATTTTTCGTGTGAAAGCCACTGAATACGAAGACGGCCAGCTTCGTAACTGAATCGGTTTTTATGAACAGGTAGTATCCCATTGCAAAACTGGCGATCCAAGCTGCGGCGATGACGCTTAAGAAGCCGACCAATTGCACAATTACTTTTGTAAGCGCGGGCCATCGGGATTGATTTATTGCCAATTGCCGACGTTCTACGATGTCCTGCGCATCAAGCCTAACGCGGTCGTGGTGCTGTTGATAGTTGTTCATGACAACTTGATCTCCATACCATTCACGACGGCAAAAAGGTTCACGTCACGTGTTTCGTACTGACCGCCTGGCCCGCCTTTGATGACGTAGCCTTTTCCACCCGGATAATCGGGCCTTACTTCAACGGGGAAAGGAAATTGCCCGGTATCTTTCGCGTGTTGGTTCTGGTGGTAGTATTTGCTGCTTTTCTTAATTTTGGCGTAGAGCTGCGTAGGCATTGGCTTTATCTCGTGTCGGATTATGGCTTGCGTATCCATGTCCAGAACTCACGGAACATCATCCCTGCGAAGCTGAGTGCGGCAAACACGCCGACCAGCGCGGCTACCGACAGCAGGCCTACGACTGCGAGGCCGGCGATTGTGGCGTCTGCGAGTTCACGACTGGTGATGCCGATCCACCGGAAATAGCCTGGGCCGAGAAGCCAGACGGCGAACCATCCTGTCGCTGCCAGCGCGGCTATCGCCCCGAAGATGACTGCACCGCCAACGCAAGCGTTGAAGAAGTCACGGGGAAGGCCTGGTTCATCGCGCCAGCTCATAACTCGATCCCAAGGGATCGAGCCGACCAGATCAAGGCAGCCATAAGCAGACATAAGACTGCGAACATGACAACCTTCTTCATGTAAACATTCGGGTCAATCTTGCCACGACCGAGCGCTATTCCTCCGATCACAATGGCAACCAGGCCTAAAATCATACCCGCATAGCTGAATACGTAAAAAGAATGCAGGGTCATCGATCAGCCCTCGGCGCTTAGGCGAGGGGCGTTAAACCACACGCGCCATCCTTTCGGATAAGGGCCATTTCCCATTGCATCGGCCGAATAAATCGTCTCGATATTGATGACTTCAGCCCCTGTGGCATCCACCCACGAGTTCAACCGTTCTAGCATTTCGTCGCGGCTTTCCGTGACATCTTGCGGCACTAAATCCCGCTGCTGGATGCGGAAGCAACGACCGGCCTCGCCCAGGTTAGGCAATGCATCGATCAGCTCCGCAAGCTCGGCGGGGACAACCGCGAAATGTGGAGCAAAGCCCGTGGGTGCAATTGCCGCGTGCTGGCTGGCGCTTTTGATGTGCTTAGCAGTAAAACTGCGGAGAGAGGTCCACGCTCTCAATACCTCGTCGCACAGCACATGGTCTTCAACCGTCTCTGCTTCCGAGCCGATTTTATGCTGCGCTCTATCGAGAGCGTCGAGCGCTGCAAGGAAACAATCGATTGGCCCGGCTTGATCGGGATGGACGATATAGGTCTGGGTACTCACTGGATTAATCTCTGACTGGCGAAACCAAAGCATACCATATTGGTATGCAAATAGGGTGATTTACGGCGCAGATTTGACAAGTTGCAGTAGGGTCTACGGCTTGCCTTTCTGGTCAATGCTGGCGAAGGCTTTGCGGCAACCAGGCCGCTTACACCGCTGGTGCATCGGTATGCTCGCGGCCTCAGTTTCTGTTCCCTCTTCGTGGAACGGGTAGCCGCATGCCGGCCCGTATTTGTTGCCGTACTTGTTGCCGGGCCTGGATACGATGGCGTGATATTTTGGTGGGCGAGGATTCTTCCCATAGCCGGCCGGACACGCGTAGAACGTCGCATCGCGGAATGCAGCTTTCACGATGCAACGCCTACGCGGGTGGCATGTGGCGGGGCACTGTAGAACGGCACCAGCTCCGCGCTTCCGTGATCGAAGCCTGGACGCAGGGCACGCACGTCGCGATGTTTCGTCGTCGGAACACGCAATTGCGCCCACGTGCTTCTATCCAGGTAAAACGCAGGCTCCACCGGTCGGCTTGCGGCAATGATCCCTTGTATTGCGGCCTGAGCTGGCGCCCATTTCTCGAAACCCTGACCATCGTCGTCCATCAGACTGTCTAAATGCGAAATCAACTCTTGTTCGTCCGCGTAGATCCTTTCGTCAGTCTGCTGAGACCGTAGCCTGAAAGCTCTTGCGAAGGTGGAAGTCAATGCATGCAATATCAGTACCGGCACTACCACAAGAGCAACCAGGAACAGCAAAGCGAACAAGTGGTCGAAGATGGTGAATTTTGACCAGTCGAAATTATTCACGGCACACCAGGTCGGTTTCGGGTCGGATCGCCCGTGCATGCCCCCGCATCGCAGGGGCATGGGCTGGCGGTCTGGCTCCAATTTTAGGCCATGGCTTCGGTCAGATACTGGTCGAAGTCGTTGTCATGGAAGGATTCAAGATCCTGCATGACCTGTTCCAGCTGCTCGATCGCGGTCTCCGACCGCTCCGCGCGTTCGCTGTTGGCAAGCCCTTCGGGCAGGTTGTCGAAATACTCCTGTTCCTCGTCGCGGATCTGCTCGACGTTTTCGCGAACGCTTTCGGCCAGCGCCTTGATTTCGGCGATACGGGCCTGGATGCGCGCAATGGATTTCCGGCGGGCGTTGTTCATGCGGCACCATCGCTGCAACGGGCAAGGGCGGTGCGCATGGTCGCCATGTCCTCGTTTGAAATCAGCCACCAGCCGCCGCCAGCCTTCTTGTGCGCGCGGTCTGCAATGAGCCTGTTCGCGGCGATCAGCTCCGCGACCGCTTCGCGTCCCGGCAGCTCCGGCGCATCTCCTGCGCCGGACAAATTGATGCGCTCGCAGAGCGTCTCGATGTCGCCCTCGCCGACAGGCAACAGACGGCCGCCATCGGTCAGGATGTCATTGATCTCAGGCGGCAACACGTCTTGGCGCTGAAGCAGTCGAAGCCCGACAAGTACGGTTGCGACAACCTGCTCATGAGACAAGGGAAGATCATTGGTCATGCGGACGGCTCCTGGTCGTCGGTGGAAAAAGGCAGCAGGGCTTCGGCTAGGCGTGCGATCGCTTCGGCGGTCGGACAGCCACTTTCGCAGGCCGGGTAATGCAGCCGATGGATGGCCCGCAGCTCCTGCAAGGCGTTGCGGGCGGCTTTCTCAAGCTTGCCAACGTGTGCGATGAGGTCGGCCATCGCCATTGGTTTTGCCGACTGCGAAGTGCGCATATCAACCTGCCTGGGTGAGTGTTTTCGATGGCCAAATTATACCATCTTGGTAAGTGTATGGGCCGAAACACGGCGCGAAACGGACGATATACGGTGTTGCATTCAGCGGCCGGTCAGCTTCGCAGCAAATTCGCGGGCTGACCGGCGGCGGTATCAGTGGTAAGCCGTGAAGCGCATGGGCTTGCCGTCCCACTTGGACAAGCTGCCCCCGTTTCGGCCGCCGCCCAGCATGTGCAGGCCGGTAGCGCGGCGCGTAACCGGCTCTGCATTGGCCGCGAAGACGCCAGGCTGTGGAGCGGTTGAGCCGGACATCATGCCCTCGCCCTCGACCTTGTGGGCCTGGATCTGACGCACCGTTGCGGAGCGCTCGGACGGTACGCGGACCACTTCGTAAAAAGTCACGTTGGTCTGTTCGTAGCCCCACACTTCGCTCAGGATGTCGCCGGCAACCAGGCCATGGCGTGCTTGCTGACGTTCGCGCTTGAACGCCTGCTTTTCAGCCTCGCGCGCTACGAACTCGGTGAGGTAGCGGTCGCGTGCTTCGGCGGTTTTGAAGGTGTAGTAAATGGCTGGCTTCGTCTGGCGGCCCTTGTAAGCCTTCAGCGCCGGCCGGTCGCCCTGCACGAAGCAGTAGGCGACCACGGCAGCGTCGGCGAACTCGCGGGTTTCGGCACCTTCGGGGATCTGTCGGGTTTGCATGGGTCTGGCTCCTGTCGTGAAGGCCTGCGCCCCCGCAAAGGGGCGCAATGGCCGGTCAATCTTCGTTTTCAGTGGTGATCGTGATGACGGGCGCGAGGGTGTCGCCCGGGCCGATGCGCATCACGAGGCGAACGGGACGAGGGCGGGCACCCCGGCCGGCGCGCGGCACCCGCAGGATTTCGTAGGGGCGGCGATTGACGTCGCCGGCACGACGGGTGGCGAGGTACGCCATCCACACGACGTCCCACAGTCTT
The DNA here is from genome assembly GCF_041519315.1 of Xanthomonas axonopodis pv. maculifoliigardeniae. Taxonomy (NCBI): domain Bacteria; kingdom Pseudomonadati; phylum Pseudomonadota; class Gammaproteobacteria; order Lysobacterales; family Lysobacteraceae; genus Xanthomonas; species Xanthomonas axonopodis. The sequence goes on from NZ_CP167999.1 coordinate 44,510, forward strand.
CCGGATTCGTCCTGGTGGGTACGCTTGCGGCGGCCGTCGTCGTCCGACCACGCCACGCAATCGGCCCAGACGGCAGCGGTAAGAGCAACGGGGACGCGGAACCCGGCTTCGCGTGCAGTCGCAGTGACATCGACCAGCGCGCCATCTGCGATGGCCTGGGCACGCGAATAGCTGTGCACCAGGTCGTCAGCGACAAACACCGGCTCGGCCAGGTTGGCGGCAACCCAAGCGGCCGACCACGCCTTGAGAATTTCCACCGTGCCGGCTTCGCCTTCGGGCGTCTCCCCCACGCGCCGCCCCTTCAACATCGGCAGCACGGCCGGGTCATGCGCAGGCACGCACATTTTGCCAGCGGCAAAAGCGGCCGCGCCGAGCTGGGCGGCCTTATCCAACTGCTCGCGTTTCGTGCTCATGCCTTCACCTCGACCAGCTCGATGCGGCGGGAGGGGTGACGGGTGATCTTGGAAACGACCGTCTCGCACTGTTCGCGGGTCATTGGGTAGCGGGTCATGCGCACGCGCTCGCCCGTTTGCTTGCTGACTGCCTCGATGTGGAAAAGGGGGCCGCGCTCGATGTGTACCCGTGTTTCCTCGTGGTAGGTCAGCACATCACGGCCACCGTTTGCCAAGACATACACCCGACGCCACCAGCCGAAACGCACCTCATCAATGTTGTCGCGCTTCGCCACCACGCTGTTGAACATGCCAATCAGCACGTCACCCGGCATGAGGTTCTTCGCGTCTACCCACATTGCTTTGCTAGATGCTGGAGCCGGCTCTTGCTTTGCTGTATCGCGCGTCAGCGCGGACGGTTTGTGGTTCATCGGGACGCTCCTTTGGTGGTTGCTGGTGGTGTTGAACATTGCTTCGCTGAGTGCCTTTCGCCGTGATGCCCGTAGGTTGACCGGGGCGCGCAGCCCGTCCAGGGAGACACGGGAAGCCGCAGCCCGAAGGGACCGGGTGAGCGTGTCAGCGTCAGCGGTGCCCTGGATGGGTAAGCGGCTTGGTCTACCGTTCAGGGCAGGCGAAAGGTCTCAGCGATGCATTGCGCCACCAGTGATGCCGCGTGCGGTCCCGTGAACCTTTTGACCGTTGCGATAGCGACGGTGCAGTCAGCGCCTTCAGGCGCACCGCAGGGCGGTTTTGCGGCCGTGGCCGCCGCTGTGTTTGCCGTTCTGCAGGGCAGGGCGGCATGCGCTGGCTGGCGTGCCTCGGCACGCTGAAACTGTCTTGCGCGCCTGGGCGCGGCATGCTGTCGATCGCGCTGATTCTGTCTTGCGGGTTTGCGTGCGTGGGTCGCCCATCCCCCGCTTGCCCACCGCTTCCCCCGGACCCTCCGATATGGGTGTCTCCGGGACCGGGGCGGCGCTGACGCGCCGGCCGTGGACAAGCGGGGGATGGGCTGGCGTTGGTGACAAACACCAGCTGGCCAGGTCGCGCGGCTGTCGCCAAGCATTGGTGACGGATCTCGCCGGCGCCGGCGGCCGCGGTGTCACCAACA